>NZ_DJSX01000037.1:0-17040 GCF_002439135.1 Pseudomonas sp. UBA6323
GGCGCGCCGCCGCGCTCGACCGCAGCCATGCGGCCACCGCACAGCTGGTCACGGGTCAGGCGCAGGTCCCGGCTCAGAGGACACATGATCAGGGCCAGGGAGGCCAGCGCCGCGCCGTACACCAGCCAGGAGCTCGCCGGCACCGGCAGCATGTCGCGGCGCAGCACGCGCAGCGGCGGCACGCGCCCGAGAGCCGCCAGCGGCGGCAGAGCGAAGCCGGCCAGCGCTACGAGGCCGGTAGCCCTCCCGGCGAGAGCGGGCCACAGGTCAGCAGGTGGCAGATCATCGGGGATCAGACCGCGTAACAGATAGAACAGCACGTGCTGGCCGGCCCAGCCGAGCAGCGCGCCGAGCACGCTGGCGATCAGCCCGAGCAGCGCCAGTTGCAGGCCGAACAGTGCCAGTGCTTCGCGTCGTGATAGACCGAGGCAGCGCAGCAGGGCGCTGGCGTCGAAGCGCCGCGCCGCGAAGCGTGCCGCTGACAGCGCCACCGCTACGCCTGCGAGCAGTACCGCCGCCAGGCTGGCCAGGTTCAGATAACGTTCGGCGCGGCCGAGCGCGCCACCGACCTGGCGATTGCCATCACGCGCATCGTCCAGGCGCTGATTGGGTTCCAGGCCAGCTTCGACGGCCTGACGGTAGGCCGCCAGTGCGTCGGCATCGCCGCGCCAGAGTTCGCGAAAGCGTACACGGCTGCCGGGTTGCACGACCTCGGTCGCAGCGAGGTCGTCCAGGTGCATCAGCACCCTCGGCGTCAGGCTATAGAAATCGCCAGCGGTGTCCGGGTCATAGGTCAGCACGCGGCTTAGACGCAGAGTCTTGGCGCCGATCTCCAGCTCGTCCCCTATCTTCAGGTTCAGCGCGACCATCAGACGTGCCTCGGCCCAGACCTCTCCCGGGCGCGGGCCGGAACCCACTTCCTCCGATGCGTAGGGCTCGGCTGCGCTTCGCAATTCACCGCGCAGCGGGTAAGCGTCGTTGGCTGCCTTGACGCTGGACAGCTGAATGCCATCCGCTGCGGCGACCACGCTGGAAAACTCCACCGCCTGGGCATGATCCAGGCCCAGCTTGAGGCCGGCATCGATCTGCTCCTGGCTGGCCGGCGTGCTGCCACTCAGGCGCAAGTCGGCAGCGAGAAATTCGCTGGCACGCAGCAGCATGGCGTCGTTCAGGCGCGCACTGAAGTAGCCGATGGCGCTGCTGGCCGCCACGGCTACCAGCAAGGCGAAGAACAGCACCCGCAACTCGCCGGCGCGGGCGTCGCGCAGCAGTTGGCGGGCAGCGAGCGAAAACAGGCGAGCGAAGGGCACGCGTTTCATCAGGGCTCCACGCGATCAATCAGATGCCCGCCTTCCAGGCGGATCAGGCGCTGGCAGCGGTGTGCCAGGCGTTCGTCATGGGTGACCAGCACAAGGGTGGTGCCACGCTCCTGGTTGAGCTGAAAGAGCAGGTCGCTGATGCGTTCGCCGGTATGGCTGTCGAGGTTGCCGGTGGGTTCGTCGGCGAACAGTACGTCCGGCTCGGCGGCGAAGGCGCGGGCGATGGCCACGCGCTGCTGTTCGCCGCCCGACAGCTGGCGTGGGTAGTGCGTCAGACGCTGGCCGAGGCCTACGCGTTCGAGCAATGCACGGGCGCGCTGGCGGGCATCGGCATGACCTTCCAGCTCCAGCGGCAGCATCACGTTTTCCAGCGCGTTGAGGCTGTCGAGCAGCTGGAACGACTGGAATACGAAGCCGACATGCTCGGCGCGCAGGCGTGCACGCTGGTCCTCATCGAGTTCGCTGAGGTTGTTGCCGGCCAGCAGCACGGCGCCGCCGCTGGGCAGGTCGAGGCCGGCGAGCAACCCGAGCAGGGTGGATTTGCCGGACCCGGAACTGCCGACGATGGCCAGGCTGTCGCCTTTGCTCAGTTCGAGATCGAGATCATGGAGGATGGTCAGCTCGCCTTCCGCGCTGCTGACCACTTTGCTAAGGTTCCGCGCAGCGAGAATGCTCGAAGTCATGGAGATTCCAAATGCGTGCATGGTGGCTCAGTGGTGCCTTGACCCTGATGTTCTGGGCTCAGGGAGCGGTTGCAGGCACCCTGCTTGTGGTCGGCGATAGTATCAGCGCCGCTTTTGGCCTGGATAGCCGGGTGGGATGGGTCGCGCTGCTGGAGAAACGCCTTCGGGAAGAGAGTTTCGAGCACTCCGTAGTTAACGCCTCGATTAGCGGCGACACCAGCGCAGGCGGCGCCGCACGGCTCTCTGCGCTACTTGCCGAACACAAGCCGGAGCTGGTCATCATCGAGCTGGGCGGCAACGACGGCCTGCGTGGCCAGCCCCCCGCACAATTGCAACAGAATCTTGCGTCGATGATCGACGCCTCGCAGTCGGCCGGTGCCGAAGTGCTGCTTCTGGGAATGCGCCTGCCCCCGAACTATGGTGCTCGCTACACCACGGCTTTTGCCCAGGTGTTCGCTGACCTGGCCGAGCAGAAGCAGGTTGCACTGGTGCCGTTCTTCCTCGAGGGTGTCGGTGGTGTGCCGGGGATGATGCAGGCCGATGGCATTCACCCGACTCAGGCCGCGCAGGCGGTGCTGCTGGATAATGCCTGGCCGGCGCTCAAGCCCTTGCTGTAACCGCCTCATCGCTGAGGGAAACTGAATGGCTGGAGGCTTTTCCGCCTCAAGCCTTTCGGCTAATGTGGCCGACCTGTCACGGAGCCCCAGATGCCGCGTCCCGCCTGGACCCTTTATGCCTATCAACTGATCGAGCCGGACGAGCAGCTGGATCTGTTCGCCTGCCGTGAGGTGCGCGTGCACCTGGTAGCTCGCCAATTGCGCCTGGGTGGGCATGCCGATCGTACATTGTGTGGCGGTTTGTTACCGGCGCAGCCACGATGGCGTGCGCTGGAAAAGGTCTGGCTGCGCGACCGCCGACTCTGTCCTGCCTGCCTGGCTACCTTCGAGGCGCAGCGTCAGGGTTTGTGCTCGAACTGGGCGGATGGCTGAGGTCTGCCAGGCGTTCCAACGGCGGTGTACAATCGCCGCAATATCACTCAACTCTTTTCAAGGTATTCCCGGATGTTGTCGCGCTTTTCTGCGGTCAACCGCTGCCTGACTCTGGTCGCCCTGTGCTCCAGTGCCGCAGCTCAGGCTCTCGAACTTCCACTGCCGCCGCCAGGCGAAGATGTGGTGGGCCAGGTACAAGTGATCACGGCCAAGTACGAGGACACTTTCGCCGATCTGGGAACGGCAAACGATCTTGGCTATCTGGAAATGGTCGCCGCCAACCCGGGCGTCGACCCCTGGCTGCCTGGCGAGGGCACCGAGGTTATCCTGCCGACGCGCTACGTGCTGCCGCCGGGCCCGCGCGAGGGCATCGTGATCAACCTGGCCGAGTATCGCCTGTACTACTTCCCGAAGGGGCAGAACGTGGTGCACACCTTTCCGCTGGGCATCGGCCGGGAAGGCTGGGGTTCGCCGCTGGGCACTGGCCGGGTGACGGTGAAGACGCCGAACCCGGCCTGGTATCCGCCCAAGTCCATTCGTGAAGAGCACGCTGCCGAGGGTGATATCCTGCCCACCGTGGTACCGCCTGGCCCGGATAATCCGCTGGGGCCGTACAAGATGACGCTGTCGTTCCCGGGTTACCTGATCCACGGTTCGAACAAGAAGTTCGGCATTGGCATGCGCGTCAGCCATGGCTGCTTCCGCATGCTCAACCACAACGTGCTGGAGCTGGCAGATATGGTGCCGGTCGGCACTCCGGTGCGCATTCTGAACGAGCCGTACAAGTTCGGCGTCAGTGGCGGCAAGATCTACCTGGAGGCCCACGCGCCGCTCGATGACGAGGGCGATCCGTCCGTTGTCGACAAACATACGGCGGTGATCAATGCATTGCTCAAGCGCGACGAACTCAGCGGCCTGCGCCTGGACTGGGAAATGGTCCGCGAAGTGGTCGCTGCCGAAGACGGCATGCCGGTGCCTATCGCCGCACAAACCGAGAGCGTGGTCGCCAGCAGCGACAACCCGTTCTGATCTTCGAGTCACTGAAAAGCCCGCCCGCAATCATGTCGGCGGGCTTTTTATTGCCTGATTGCTGGAGCTGTTCAGTGTCCGTCGCAGGCAATAAAAAAGCCGCCCCAGTTGCCTGGGACGGCTTTCGAAAAAACGAGTCGCAATTACTTGCGGCTGGCTTTTTCCAGCATGCGCAGAGCACGCTCGTTGGCTTCGTCAGCGGTCTGCTGAGCCTTCTGAGCAGCGGCCAGAGCTTCATCAGCCTTGCGGTAGGCTTCGTCGGCACGGGCTTGAGCGCGAGCAGCTGCGTCTTCGGTAGCAGTCAGACGAGCTTCGGTTTCTTTGGACATGCTGCTGCAACCGGTAGCCAGAACTGCGGCCAGAGCCAGAGCAGAGAATTTCAGAACGTTGTTCATCGTGTTCCCCTTGAGGTGGAGTTTTCCATAAAAAGCAATTCCCCAACTGCGGGAAATTAGCCGGCGTACATACTACCTATTAGTTTTAGTAAGTAAACGGAGCCAGGGCAAGAGTTGCAGTTTTTTTTCTTTGGCCCGGCGGCTATAGGGCACGGCTCACGGGGGCTGGCTAAAAAACAGTCAGTTACGCAATCCATACAGTAGCGTCTGTACGAACTGTTATAACTGTCCCGACTTGGAACTAAAACAATAAAGAGGGGAATGGCGATGCTTGGGAATTTGGGGCTCTTGCTGGGCCTGGCGCTACTTATCTTCATGGCGCTGCGCGGCGTGAACATTTTCATCGCGGCATTGCTGTGTTCGATGCTGGTGGCGCTGAGCAATGGTGTCGCTGTACCTCGTGCACTTCTTGAACACTTTCCATTCGGCCCACTGGGTGCGTTTACCTTTGCCGGCAAGTTCTTCGTGCTGTTTCTCTGCGGGGCGATCTTCGGCAAGGTCATGGCGGCCAGCCAGGCGGCCGGCAGTATCGCCCAGGCCATTACCCGCGGGCTGGGTACGCAGCGCACGCTGTGGGTGGCGATGCTGGTGTGTGCGGTGCTGACTTACGGTGGGGTGGTGGTGTTCGTGGTGATCTTCACCATGTATCCGCTGGGCATCACTCTGATGCGCGAAGCCAACCTGCCCAAGCGCCTGTTCTGCGCCGCCACGGCGCTCGGTGCCGGTACCTTCACCATGACGGCGTTACCCGGTTCGCCATCGATTCACAACGTGATCGCCGCCAGTGCGCTGGGTACCGACCTGTTCGCCGGTGCCTGGATCGGGCTGTTCGCTTCGCTGGTGATGATCGTCCTGGGTATGGCTTATCTGCAGCGGGAGTGGCGCCTGGCGCGCGAGCGTGGCGAGGGCTTCGAGCCCAACGCGCAGGACGAGCGCATGCAGCAGCTCGCCGGCGCACCAGGTAGTGGGCCGCACTGGGGCCTGGCGCTGGTGCCGATCATCGTGGTGCTGGGCATCATTCTCTTGCCGCGCCTGCTTGCCCTGTCAGGTGCGGTCGTGCCGGGCGAGGGTGCACTGGGTGGGCTGCTGAGCTTCAGTCAGGCGCAGCCGATTCTCTGGCCCAGTCTGGCCTTGGTGATCGCCACTGGCGTCGCAGTGCTGATGTTCCCGGCCTTGCGCCGCAATACCCTGGGTTTGCTGGGGCAGGGGGCGGACGACTCGATCATGCCGCTGTTGAATACGGCGGCGGTGATCGGCTTTGGTGGGGTCGTTACCCAGACTGCAGGTTTTGCCCAGTTCGCCCAATGGATACTGGCCGTGAACCTGCCGCCACTGCTGTCGGTGTTCGCCTCGGTCAGCGTGGTATCGGGGATCGTCGGTTCCTCTTCCGGTGGCTTGCAGATATTCATGCAGACCCTGGCGCCGCGCTACCTGGAAATGGGCGTGGAGCCGGAGGTGCTGCACCGTATCGCCAACATCACCGCCGGCGGCCTGGATTCGCTGCCGCATTGCGGCGCGGTGATCGCGATGCTGATGATCATGGGCTTGACGCACAGGCAGGCGTACAAGGACATCTTCGTCATCACGGTGCTGATCCCTGTGATAGCGGCGTTGCTCTGCATTGCGCTGTTGAGTATCTGATTGCCCGTGGCTGGGCCGTTCTGCGCCTGATAAGCTTGGCCGATCGCATGTGCAGAAGCAGTTTGCGCTTTTGCCAAAGCACCGGTATGAAGTAAAAGCAGATGCGCCGCTAACGGTTGCGGCTAGAGGAGTGAAGATGAGCGAGGGGTTGTCCATCCACCATGACCAGGCGAGTCACCAGTTCGTGACGACCGTCGATGGTGATCGTGCCTATCTGGCCTATATGGATCTGGGTAAGCAGACGTTGGACATCTACCGCACCTTCGTACCCAACGCCCTGCGTGGCCGCGGCATTGCTGCAGCACTCACCGAGCATGCCCTGCAGTATGCCGAGGGCAAGGGTTATACCGTGATTCCGTCCTGCTCCTACGTCGAGCGCTACATGGAGCGTCGTGCGCGGCATCAATAGGCGCAATGCTCAAGGGCGGCGAAACAATCCCGCCTGACGAACGAACAAGAAAACGCCGGGCATTGCCCGGCGTTTTCTTTGCCATGTTGTCTTCAGCCGCGAGAACGCTTGGGCAGCACATCCTTGAGCTTGGCGTGCATGCTGCGCAGGCTCTTCTCGGTGGCCTCCCAGTCGATGCAGGCATCGGTGATGGATACACCGTACTTGAGGTCGCACAGATCCTTCGGAATCGACTGATTGCCCCAGCCCAGGTGGCTCTCGACCATCAGGCCGACGATGGAGTTGTTGCCTTCGAGGATCTGGTTGGCCACGTTCTCCAGCACCAGCGGCTGCAGGGCCGGGTCCTTGTTGGAGTTAGCGTGGCTGCAGTCGACCATGATGTTCGGACGTATGCCGGCTTTGGTCAGTTCCTGCTCACAAATGGCGACACTGACCGAATCGTAGTTGGGCTTGCCGTTGCCGCCGCGCAGTACCACGTGACCGTATGCGTTGCCCTTGGTGGTGACGATGGACACGCCGCCTTCCTGGTTGATGCCAAGGAAACGGTGCGGGCTGGAGACCGACTGCAGCGCGTTGATCGCCACGGTCAGGCCGCCGTCTGTACCGTTCTTGAAACCGACGGCCGAGGACAGGCCCGAGGCCATTTCGCGGTGGGTCTGGGATTCGGTGGTACGGGCGCCGATGGCCGACCAGCTGATCAGATCCTGCAAGTACTGCGGGGAAATCGGATCGAGAGCCTCGGTGGCGGTGGGCAGGCCCATTTCTGCGAGGTCGCGCAGCAGTTGACGGCCGATGTGCAGGCCATCCTGGATCTTGAACGAGTCATCCAGATATGGGTCGTTGATCAGGCCTTTCCAGCCGACCGTGGTGCGCGGCTTCTCGAAGTACACGCGCATGACCAGAAACAGGCTGTCGGACAGCTCGGCAGCCAGCACCTTGAGGCGCTCGGCATACTCGTGAGCGGCCTTGATGTCGTGAATGGAGCAGGGGCCGACGACCACGAACAGGCGATGATCCTTGCCGTCGAGGATATCGCGTACCACCTGGCGACCATGGGCGACGGTCTTCAGTGCGGCATCGGTCAGGGGGATTTCGCGTTTCAGCTGATCGGGGGTGATCAGGGTTTCGTTGGAAGCGACGTTGAGGTCGTCGATCGGTAAATCTGCCATCGTGCTATTCATCGGGTCAGGTCGTCAGGTCACGGGTGCCGGCCGCCAGCGATCCCCTATGGCGGTGCACAGCTAGTTGGCGCAGGGGGAGCCGAACCTTAGCGCGTACAGGGCTGCGCGACAATGGGCGTTAAGTTCAATGGGACTCATCGATTGGCAATGAAGTGACTTGATAGCGGACCGGTGAGGGCTGCGCCGTGCTCAAGCCAGATAGGGAAACCCGGCGGCATGCTTGGCGATCCAGTCCTGGGCGCATTGCTCGATGGCGATGGCCTGGCCGGATTCCTGCTCAAGTTGCTGGCGGTAATGCTGGATCTGGCAGACCTGTTCGACCATGCGCGCGCGGAACAAGGTGTCCTCATCGAGGAAGGCGATGCCCACCAGGTAATCGTTTTCCTGGCGCCGACACCAGGCCACCACCCGGGGATAGCGCGCCTGATCGCCTAGCAGTGGGATACGCAATTCGATTGAAGTACCGCGGCGAAAGCCGCGTAACGAGTTGCATGCAACCCCGCCCAGGCTGATATTGTTCAGCCGTTGCCGGGGAATGCAGGCCTGTCTGCGCAGGATCAGTTCCACCGGCATGTCGCTTGGATGACGCAGAAACTTACGCATGAACACCGACCTCGAATGCAGGCAAACTGATATCAGTGGATTCAGTATAGCGACACAACTGGAATTGACCGATCTGGATGCTGACCGCCGCCTGCTTGATCTTCCCGGTACCTCGCTACTGGTGTTCACTAGCACGGGCTGTGCCAGCTGTCGTTGGGCGCGCCAGGCACTGCCTGGCATGGCGCTTCCGGTCGAGCGCCTGTGCTGGATCGATGCCGGGCACAACGCCGGATTGGTGACACGCTACGAGGTTTTCCATCTGCCCTCGTTATTTCTGGTCAAGGATGGCCATTTCTTTGGCGCATTGCAGGCGCACCTTACCCATTCCGATCTGCTGACCGCCATTGGTGAGGCTCTGCTTCGCCCGGCTGAGGAGCTTCCCTGATGTCCCAATCCCCCGCGCCGCGCATCGGCATCATCGGCACCGGTGCCATCGGCGGCTTCTACGGCATGCTGCTGGTACGTGCCGGGCATGACGTGCACTTTTTGCTGCGCAGCGAATACGCCGCGGTTGTCGAGCGTGGCCTGCAACTGAACAGCAGCGTGCATGGCGCCCTGCACCTGGCGCCAGTGCAGGCCTATCAGCATATCGATGACATGCCGCAATGCGACTGGCTGCTGGTGGGAGCCAAGACCACGGCCAATGCCGAGCTGGCGCCGTTGATCGCCAAGGCCACGGCGCCTGGCGCCAAGGTGGTGCTGTTACAGAACGGCCTGGCGGTGGAGGATGAGTTGCGTCCGCTGCTGAGTGACGATCTGCACCTGCTGGGTGGGCTCTGCTACATCTGCGTTCACCGCAGTGCGCCGGGTGTGATCGAGCATCAGGCTTTGGGGGCGATCAATCTGGCCTACCACTCTGGGCCGCAGGATGACGACGAGGCGCGCCTGGCGCTGGCCGAGGAGGGCGCGAGCCTGCTGCGCAGCACCGGCCTGGACTCTGCAGGGATGCGTGACCTGGCGCAGACGCGCTGGCAGAAACTGGTGTGGAACATCCCGTACAACGGTCTGTCGGTGTTGCTCGATGCCGACACGCAGCGCCTGATGGGCAACGCCGATAGCCGCGCTCTGATCGGCGACATGATGCAGGAAGTGGTGCAGGCCGCCTGGGCGCTGGGTTACACGATGCCGGAAAACTATGCGGACAAACTGCTGGCGGCGACGCAGCGCATGCCCGATTACCTGCCGAGCATGTACCACGACTTCGCCCAGGGGCGGACAGCCGAGCTGCACGCTATCTATGAAGCGCCGCTGGCGGCTGCGGATGCGGCGGGTTTCGACATGCCCAAGGTGCGCGCCCTGTATCAGGCGCTACGTTTCATTCAGGCTCGCCGGGAGGCCTAAGCATGGGCAAGGGGCTGGGGGACAAGCTGGTGCTGGCGATTTCCTCGCGGGCGCTGTTCGATCTGAGCGAAAGCCATCAGATCTACGAAAGCGAAGGGGTGGAAGCCTATCGTCGCTATCAGATCGAACATGAGGACGAAGTGCTGATGCCTGGGGACGCCTTCCCGCTGGTGGAGAAGCTGCTCGGGTTGAACGCACGGCTCAGCGATCAGCGCGTTGAGGTCATCCTGGTGTCGCGCAACAGTGCCGATACCGGCCTGCGTGCGTTCAACTCCATCCAGCACTACGGCCTCGGCATTTCCCGCGCCGCCTTCGTTGGCGGTCGCAGCCCCGATCCTTACCTGGCGGCCTTTGGCTGCCACCTGTTTCTGTCCACCCACGCCGACGATGTGCGCAATGCGCTGAAAGCCGGTTTCGGTGCGGCCACGCTGCTTTCCGGCGGTACCCGCCGGGCCAACAGTAATGAGCTACGTATTGCCTTCGATGGCGATGCCGTGCTGTTTTCCGATGACTCCGAGCGCGTCTATCAGAGTGGCGGCCTTAACGCCTTTCAGGATCACGAGCGTGAGTCCGCTCGGCAGGCCCTGCCAGGTGGGCCGTTCAAGCCGTTTCTTGCCGCGTTGCATGCGCTGCAGCAGGAGTTTCCCGAAGCTGAATGTCCGATTCGTACGGCGCTCGTCACTGCCCGCTCGGCGCCGGCCCACGAGCGGGTGATCCGCACGCTGCGCGAGTGGAACATCCGCCTGGACGAATCCTTCTTCCTGGGCGGTCTGGACAAGTCTGCGGTGCTGGAAGCCTTCGCCGCCGACGTGTTCTTCGACGACCAGACTGGCCACTGCGAAAGGGCTCGCCAGGTGGTGGCGACCGGTCACGTCCCTCATGGTGTGAGCAACGAATTGCTGCCTTGACCCTGATACAGGCACGCAGGTGCCTGTATATAGCCATTCGTCCTAAATAACCTCGCCGATCTTGCTTTGTCTGATGCGCTGCTAAGCTCAATCAAGGGCCTGCGCCAGCAGTCGAGGAGGCCGCGTGATCCGCTCGATACTTTATGCCACCGATCTGGGGCTTTATGCCTCCTACGTGCTGCAACATGCCCTCGCACTGACGCGCAGCTTCCAGGCCGACCTGTATGTAGTACACGCGGTGGAGCCCATGGGCCTGTTCGCCGAATCCGTGCTGCAGACCTATCTGGACGAGGACACGCTTGCAGAGCTTCGCCGTACCGGGCTGAACACAGTCATGGCCAGCATCGAGCAGCGGGTACTGGAGGGCTTCCGTGACGAGCTGGGTGACGGTCAGCAGGATCTTCAACTGATACGTGCGGTGCGGGTGCTG
Source organism: Pseudomonas sp. UBA6323 (assembly GCF_002439135.1). Classification (NCBI taxonomy): domain Bacteria; kingdom Pseudomonadati; phylum Pseudomonadota; class Gammaproteobacteria; order Pseudomonadales; family Pseudomonadaceae; genus Pseudomonas; species Pseudomonas sp. UBA6323. The sequence goes on from NZ_DJSX01000037.1 coordinate 10,929, forward strand.
CAAGGGGACCCGCCGGCGGTGATTCTCGAGGAGGCGCAGAAACTTGGAGTGGATCTGCTGGTCGTAGGCAGTCACAGCCATGGCACTGACCTGACCATACCGCTGGGGCGCACGGCAGCGCGAATCGTGCAGTTGTCGGAGGTGCCGGTGTATCTGGTGCCCATGCTCCAGCATCGTGGACATGGCGATCTATAAAGGGGGATGTGTAAAAAAGTTCTAGGCTATTCCAATAAACCAACAATATGGTTATATACGGCATTGGCGGCTGTTGACCTGCCTTATTGCTCTGAGGGAAACATATGAAGCTTCAGCAATTGCGCTACATTTGGGAAGTTGCGCACCACGACCTCAACGTATCGGCTACCGCTCAGAGCCTTTACACCTCGCAACCAGGGATCAGCAAGCAGATTCGCTTGCTCGAGGATGAGCTGGGCGTGGAAGTTTTCGCCCGCAGCGGCAAGCACCTGACCCGCGTGACCCCAGCCGGGGAGCGCATCATCACCACCGCCGGCGAGATTCTGCGCAAGGTCGAAAGCATCAAGCAAATCGCCCAGGAGTTCTCCAACGAGAAGAAGGGCACGCTGTCCATCGCCACTACCCACACCCAGGCGCGCTACGCCTTGCCGCCGGTGATCAGTGCCTTCATCAAGCAGTACCCGGACGTGTCACTGCACATGCATCAGGGCACGCCGACGCAGATCGCCGAGATGGCCGCCGATGGCAGTGTCGATTTCGCCATCGCCACCGAAGGCCTGGAACTGTTCAACGACCTGATCATGATGCCGTGCTACCGCTGGAACCGCTGCGTGGTGGTGCCGCAGGGGCACCCGTTGACCAAGCTGCCGAAGCTCACCCTCGAAGCACTGGCCGAGCACCCCATCGTCACCTACGTGTTCGGTTTCACCGGGCGCTCGAAGCTGGATGAAGCCTTCAATCATCGCGGTCTGACGCCCAAGGTGGTATTCACCGCAGCCGACGCCGACGTGATCAAGACCTACGTGCGCCTTAACCTGGGCGTCGGCATCGTGGCCAAGATGGCCGTCGACCCCAAGCTGGACCCGGATCTGGTGGTGCTCGACGCCGACGAGTTGTTCGAGCCCAGCGTGACCAAGATCGGTTTTCGTCGCGGCACCTTCCTGCGCGGCTTCATGTGCGATTTCATCGAACGTTTCGCCCCGCACCTGACCCGTGACATGCTGGCCAAAGCCGTGCAGTGCCACAACAAGTCCGAACTCGAAGACCTGTTCGCGGGTGTCGAGTTGCCGATGCACTGAGCCAGACGCTGAAACGAAACATGGCGCCCTTGGGCGCCATGTTCGTTCCAGCCAGTGCCAATCAGTGGCTGAGGTGCAGGCCGCACTCGCGATTATCTTCACCCTTGGTCGGGTCGTAGTAATCGAACTCGTTCGGCAGGTCGTGAGCGACCAGGTACTGGTAGAGGTCCTTGGAGGACCAATGCAGCAGCGGGGCGATCTTGATCAGGCCGTCCGGGTTGATGCTGATGGGGTCCATCTGCGCACGCACGGCCGTGTCGGTGGCGCGCAGGGCGGTGAACCAGACGCTCGGTGCGGTCTCGCGCAGGGCGCGGGCGAACGGCTCGAGCTTCACTTCTTCGGTAAACGCGGCGTGGCGCGGATCATCCAGGCCAGGCAGGGGACCGTCGATGGCCTCGCGATGCGCACGCGAACGCTTGGGCAGGTAAGTGATCAGGTTGAGGCCCAGCTTGCGCGTCACCTCGTCGGCGAAGCGGTAGGTGGCGTCGGTGTTGTAGCCGCTGTCCATCCAGACCACCGGAATATCCGGTTTGACCTGGCTGACCATATGCAGGATCACCGCTTCGAACGGGCGGAAGTTGGTGGTGCAAATGGCGGGTTTGCCCAGTCCGATGGCCCACTGCACCAGCTTTTCAGGCTGGTTGCCGAATTCGGCGTTGAGCGCGTCCAGGTCGAGTTCCATGTTGAGGACTCCAGATCGTGTGCGTGAGGGCGCGATGGTAACAAAGCCCGGTTATGCGGCTAAATAACTAAGGCGCTTGATGTCCTTCGTTCCAGTTATAAGCAGGTCGCATTGCGCCAGCCAAGCCCAGCGGCTAGAGTGCCGGCTCCTTTTTGGCTCAACCGAGGAGTGGCCTGTGGAAATCGCGTGTCTCGACCTGGAAGGTGTACTGGTCCCCGAAATCTGGATCGCCTTTGCGGAAAAAACCGGCATCGAGTCGCTCAAGGCGACCACCCGCGACATCCCCGATTACGACGTGCTGATGCAGCAGCGCCTGCGCATCCTCGACGAGCACGGTCTGAAGCTGAAGGACATTCAGGACGTGATCGCCACGCTCAAGCCGCTCGAGGGCGCCGTCGAGTTCGTCGACTGGCTGCGCGAGCGCTTCCAGGTTGTGATTCTCTCCGACACGTTCTACGAGTTCTCCCAGCCGCTGATGCGCCAGCTCGGTTTCCCGACCCTGCTGTGCCACCGTCTGATCACCGACGAGAACGATCGCGTGGTCAGCTACCAGCTGCGCCAGAAGGACCCCAAGCGCCAGTCGGTCATTGCCTTCAAGAGCCTGTACTACCGCGTGATCGCGGCGGGTGATTCTTACAACGACACCACCATGCTCAGCGAAGCCCACGCCGGTATCCTGTTCCACGCGCCGGACAACGTGATCCGCGAGTTCCCGCAGTTCCCGGCGGTGCACACCTATAGGGATCTGAAGCAGGAATTTCTCAAGGCATCGAACCGCAAGCTGAGTCTGTAAGGCCGATGAATAAACGCCGCGATTTCGCGGCGTTTTCGTTAGTCCAGCTTGTTCGGCAGACGCTCCAGCGTCTCCAGCAGCACCTTCACCTTGGTGATCGACTCCTGGTACTCGGCCTGCCAGTGGGAGTCGGCAACGATGCCGCCACCGCCCCAGCAACTGACCTTGCCATCCTTGACCAGCAGGCTGCGGATGGCGATGGAGCTGTCCATCTCGCCGCGCACGTCGAGATACAGCAGTGAGCCGCAGTAGAGTCCGCGCCGGGTCGGCTCCAGCCCGTCGATGATCTGCATGGCGCGGATCTTCGGTGCGCCGGTGATTGAGCCGCCCGGGAAACTGCCGGCGATCAGGTCCAGCGCATCCTTGTCGGGCGCCAGCTCGGCGGTCACGCAACTGACCAGATGATGCACGTTGGGATAGCTTTCCAGGGCGAACAGCTCCGGCACCTTGACCGAGCCGGTACGGCAGCTGCGGCCGAGATCATTGCGCAGCAGATCGACGATCATCAGATTCTCGGCGCGGTCCTTGCGGCTGGCCAGCAGTTCCTGCGCCTGCGCCTGGTCATCCTCGGCATCTTCGCCACGGCGCCGGGTGCCCTTGATCGGACGTGTTTCCACCTGGCCGGCGCTGACCTTGAGAAAACGCTCCGGCGACAGGCTGAGAATGGCGTTGCCATCTCCCAGGCTTTGGAAGCCTGAGAAGGGCGTGGGGCAGGCCTGGCGCAGCGCCAGGTAAGCCGTCCACGGATCGCCTGCGCAGGGTGCCTGAAAGCGCTGGGCGAAATTCACCTGATAACAGTCGCCCGCGAGAATGTAGCTCTGGATGCATTCGATCGCCTGGCGATAGCGGTGCTGGTCGATATCGGCCTGGAACGGCTGACTCAGGTGGAAGGGCGCAAGATCCTCGCTGTACGGTGCTTCGAACAGCGCCTGCAGGCGCTGGCGCTCCGCGTTCGGCAGGCTCGGGTGAAACAGCAGGGCGCTGGTGCTAAGCTGGTGATCGCTGATCAGCGCCCAGGCGTAGAGACCGAACCGAGCATCCTCGAGGCCCAGATCGTCGACGCTCTGCTCGGGCAGCGCTTCCAGGCGACGACCGAAATCGTAGGACAGGTAACCGATCAGGCCGCCGACGAATGGCATGGCCTGCTGTGCCGGCGCCTCTGCATGGCCAAGGCTCTGCAGCGCGTCGCGCAGGCGTTGCAGGAAAGCGCTGGCCGGTTCGTCGGCCACTGGCGCCAGTTCGGCCAATGGCCAGGCGCTCATCAGGTCATAGCGGCCGCGCTCGGCATTCGGGCGCCCGGCATCCAGCAGTACCGCGCCGGGAGCCTGACGAATGCGCCGGAAGTAGTCGCTGGGGTCTGTCCGGTAAGGAAGGGGGTGCAGGGAGCAGCTGGGCATGCGTGGCAGTCGGAAGGCTAGAAAGGGCGATTGTAGTCCGCTGCCAGTATTCATCCTAGCGCCGCATGTTGCAGCTGTGCTGCTGATGCCTGGCGTACGATGCGACTGCTCAGCATGCGCTGTGGGCGCCAGTATCGGCAGCGCATAAAGACCTGATAAGCCGTTGCCCTTGGAGATGAAGGTGTGTGCAAGCGAGTGACAGCGCGCAGCCTGGATTTTCTACAGGACGACCCGGCCTGTCGCGAGGCCGCAGCGACCTCGCGACGGGCCAGGCGTGCGTCAGACTTCCTTACTGACGATATGGCCGAACAGCTCCTGGGAGAAACGCACGCGCTCTTCGGCGTCTTCCTGAATGCCCTTGGCCTTCAGTTCTTCCAGGCGGGCTTCGACAGCGTGAGCGCGGTGGGTCAAACCACAGTCATTGGCGATCTGGATATTCAGGCCGGGGCGGGCGTTGAGCTCGAGAATCAGCGGGCCCTTGTCCTGATCCAGCACCATGTCCACGCCGATGTAACCCAGGCCGCACAACTCGTAGCAGCCGGCGGCGAGTTTCATGAAGCCATCCCAGTTCGGCAATTGCACACCGTCCACCGCGTTGGTGGTGTCCGGGTGCTTGCTGATCTTGTTGTTCAGCCAGGTGCCGCGCAGGGTCACGCCGGTGGCCAAGTCGACACCCACGCCGATGGCCCCCTGGTGCAGGTTGGCCTTGCCGTTGGACTGACGCGTCGGCAGGCGCAGCATGGCCATCACCGGATAGCCCATCAGCACGATGATGCGGATGTCCGGCACGCCTTCGTAGCTGATGCTCTTGAAGATGGTGTCCGGGGTCACGCGGTACTCGATCAGGGCGCGGTCACGGTGGCCGCCGAGCGAGTACAGGCCGGAGAGGATGCTGGAGATCTGTTGCTCCAGCTCATCGTGGCTGACGATCTTGCCGGACACCGTCTTGAAACGGTCCTCGAAACGGTCGGCGATGACCATGATGCCGTCACCGCCGGCGCCCTGTGCCGGCTTGATGACGAAGTCGGTGCGTCCCTCGATGATCTTGTGGAGGTTCTCGATGCCTTTCTCGGTCTCGATGATGCCGTACAGCTCGGGCACATCGATGCCGGCCTCGATGGCCCGCTCCTTGGTGATGATCTTGTCGTCGACGATAGGGTACAGGTGCCGTTTGTTGTACTTCAGCACGTAGTCCGCATTGCGTCGGTTGATGCCCATGATGCCTTTGGCTTCAAGGGCCTTCCACGTCTTGATCAGGCCGAACATGGTCTTAGTCCTTGAGGAAGGCTTTGAAGCGGAACAGTTCGGTCAGGCGGTAGCCGCGGTAGCGACCCATCGCCAGCATGAAGCCCACCAGAATCAGCAGGATCGCCGGGAAGGTGAATACGAAGTACACCAGCTCCGGCACGCTCATCAGCAGGTGCGCGATGGTGGCGGCGAACAGGGTGCCGATGGCGACCTTGAACGCGTGGCTGCCGCCGCGCTCTTCCCAGGTGATCGACAGGCGTTCGATGGTCATGGTCAGAATCACCATCGGGAACAGCGCTACCGACAGACCGCGCTCCAGGCCCAGCTTGTGGCTGAACAGGCTGATGGCGGCGATCAGCACCACGACGAAGGTCAGAACCACCGACAGGCGCGGCAGCATCTGCAGCTTCAGATGCTCCAGATAGGAACGCAACGACAGACCGAGCGCAGTGATCACGGTAAACAGGAAGATGCCGAAGCCCAGCTGGGTTTCGCGGAAGGCCAGGGCGATCAGTACCGGGGTGAAGGTACCCAGCGTCTGCAGGCCGCCGAGGTTGCGCAGGATCAGGATGACCAACACGCCGATCGGGATCATGACCATGATCATGAAGGTCTGCTGGGTCTGCAGCGGCAAGCCGTACAGCGAGTATTCGAGGAAGCTGGCGTCGGTGTTCTCATCGGTCAGCTTGGCCAGGCGAATGGCGTTCATCTCGCTGTT
>NZ_DJSX01000036.1:0-12779 GCF_002439135.1 Pseudomonas sp. UBA6323
GGTGTGCAGCGACTGGTAGCCGTTGGCCTTGGGAATCGCGATGTAGTCCTTGAAGCGGCCCGGCAGCGGTTTGTACAGGTTGTGCACGGCGCCGAGCACGCGGTAGCAGGTGTCGACCTTGTCGACGATGATGCGGAAGGCGTAGACGTCCATGATCTCGTTGAACGCCTTACGCTTGCCGCGCATCTTCTGGTAGATGCTGTACAGGTGCTTCTCGCGGCCGATCACCTCGCCTTCCATGCCTTCGCGTTGCAGGCACACCTGGATCGATTCCTCGATCTTGGCCACGATCTCCTTGCGGTTGCCCCGAGCGCGGCGCACGGCGGCGCGGATGCGCTCGGAGCGCATCGGGTGCATGGCCTTGAAGCCCAGGTCTTCGAATTCCACGCGCATGTTGTGCATGCCCAGTCGGTTGGCGATGGGCGCGTAGATTTCCAGGGTTTCCTTGGCGATGCGCCGGCTCTTCTCGTGCGGCATGGCATCGAGGGTGCGCATGTTGTGCAGGCGGTCGGCGAGCTTGACCAGAATCACGCGGATGTCGCGCGCCATGGCCATGGCCATTTTCTGGAAGTTCTCGGCCTGCGCCTCGGCCTTGGTTTCGAAGTTCATCTGGGTCAGCTTGCTGACCCCGTCGACCAGTTCGGCCACGGTTTCGCCGAACTGCGCGTTGAGCGCTTCCTTGGCGATGCCGGTGTCTTCGATGACATCGTGCAGCATGGCGGCCATCAGGCTCTGATGATCCATGTGCATGTCGGCGAGAATGCTGGCCACGGCTAGCGGATGGGTCACATAGGCTTCGCCACTGCGGCGGCGTTGGCCATCGTGCGCCTGTTCGGCGTAGAAGTAGGCTCGGCGAACCAGGTTGACTTGGTCATGGCCGAGGTAGGCCGAAAGTCGGTCGGCGAGAGCGTCTATGCCAGCCATGAGAGACTCTCCCGTTGGCAGCTGTGGCCCCGCGCCGCGCGACTTCGACCCGGCATCATCGACTTAAAGAGGCTCGTTCGCCTCTTCCTCGAAGGCAGCGAACAGCGGTTCTTCTTCGACGATGTCTTCCTGGGCGACGACTTCATAGTCCACCAGGCCGGCAGCGATTTCGCGCAGGGCCACTACGGTGGGCTTGTCGTTTTCCCAAGCCACTTTCGGCTCTTTGCCGCCGGTGGCCAGCTGGCGCGAACGCTTGGTCGCGAGCATGACCAGTTCGAAGCGGTTATCAACGTTGTCCAGGCAATCTTCGACGGTAACGCGAGCCATGGTGTTCCTCGTAACTTGTGCGGATAAGCTTGGCCCGAGCGGGCGAGCGGACTGAATAGTCTAAAAAATCACCAGCGACAATGGAAGCGCTGTTTTACGCCAGCAGTTCGCTGAGCAGGCCGGCGTGGCGCTGCTGCTGCTGCGTCTGCGCCAACTGGTTGCTGCGGAAGATGGCTTTCAGATCGCTCAGGGCGTGATTGAAGTCATCGTTGATCACCAGGTAATCGTACTCGACGTAGTGGCTCATTTCGCTGACCGCCTCGCGCATACGGCGCTCGATGATCTCGCCGCTGTCCTGGCCGCGGTTGGTCAGGCGATGGCGCAGCGCTTCCTGGGTCGGCGGCAGGATGAAGATGGACCTGGCCTGAGGCATCAGTTTGCGTACCTGCTGCGCGCCCTGCCAGTCGATCTCCAGGATCAGGTCGAAACCTTCGGCCAGGGTCTGCTCGACCCACTTCTGCGAGGTGCCGTAGAAATTGTCGAAGACCTGGGCGTGCTCGAGGAACTCGCTGCGCTCGATCATGGCGCTGAACTGCGCATGGTCGACGAAGTGGTAGTTGACTCCGTCCTGCTCGCCCGGCCGCATGGCGCGCGTGGTGTGCGAAACCGAGACGCGAATGAGCGGTTCGCTTTCGATCAGCGCCTTGACCAGGCTGGTCTTGCCGGCGCCCGAGGGTGCGGAAACGATATAGAGGGTGCCGGTGGTGATGGCCATGAAAACATCCTGAGAAATCTTGCGGGATTTTAAAACGTAGCGAGCGACGGCTAGGCAAGGCGAAATCAGGTGAGAAAGCGGAGTTTACGACTGTAAATGAGCATTTCGAACCTTATTTCAACGCGGTATAGCCTAGCGCAGCAGTTTTCACTCGATATTCTGAACTTGCTCGCGCATCTGCTCGATCAAAACCTTCAGGTTGACTGCAGCCTGCGTGCTACGTGGGTCGAAGGCTTTGGACCCGAGGGTATTGGCCTCGCGGTTGAGCTCCTGCATCAGGAAGTCCAGGCGCCGCCCGGCAGCGCCGCCGGCCTTGAGCACGCGACGCACTTCGCTGACGTGGGTGCTTAGGCGATCCAGTTCCTCGGCTACGTCGCTCTTCTGTGCGAGCAGCACCAGTTCCTGCTCCAGACGTTGCGGGTCGAGCTCGGCCTGCATCTCGGCGAAGCGGGTTTCGATCTTCTGGCGCTGGCCGGCGAGCATCTGCGGCACCAGTTCGCGCAGGGCAGCGACTTCATCGAGGATGCTGTCGAGGCGCTCGTTGAGTAGCTTGGCCAGCTCGGCGCCTTCGCGGGCGCGGCCGGCCTTGAGTTCGCCTAATGCCTGGTCGAACAGCTTCATTGCGGCGGCGTTGAGCGCCTGCGGATCGGCCGAGTCGGCCACCAGTACGCCGGGCCAGGCCAACACTTCCAGCGGGTTGAGCGGCGCCGGTTGCTGGATCAGCGCGGCGACCTGTTCGGCGGCAGTGATCAGCTGGCGCGCGCGCTCGCTGTCGACCTGCAGTTGCTTGCCGGCACTCTCTTCGGCGAAGCGCAGCGTGCATTCCACCTTGCCGCGCGACAGACCCTGGCGCAGGGCTTCGCGCACTGCGCCTTCGAGATCGCGGAACGCCTCGGGCAGACGCAGGTGCGGCTCGAGGTAGCGGTGGTTGACCGAGCGCAGTTCCCAGCTCAGTGTGCCGTGGGCGGTTGCCTGCTCGTTGCGGGCAAAGGCCGTCATGCTGTGAACCATGGGATACCTCGCGAAAGTCAGCTCGAAAAACGCAGGATTGTAGCTCACGGCGCCTGCCCATTTCATGTGCAGGCCATCAGGCCTGCCGTCAGTCGCTGCCAATTCGGCATGTCGCCGCGGCCGACCGCCCCCTATAATGCGCAGTGTTTTTATTTAATGAAGTAGGTATCGCTCAATGAAACGTCCCAGTGGCCGCGCCGCCGATCAGTTGCGCTCGATTCGCATCACCCGCAACTACACCAAGCATGCCGAGGGTTCGGTGCTGGTCGAATTCGGCGATACCAAGGTGATCTGCACCGTCAGCGTCGAATCCGGTGTGCCGCGTTTCCTCAAGGGTCAGGGCCAGGGTTGGCTGACTGCCGAGTACGGCATGCTGCCGCGCGCCACCGGCGAGCGTAACCAGCGCGAAGCCAGTCGTGGCAAGCAGGGTGGCCGTACCCTGGAAATTCAGCGCCTGATCGGCCGCTCGCTGCGCGCTGCGCTGGACATGAGCAAGCTGGGCGAGAACACCCTGTACGTCGATTGCGACGTGATCCAAGCTGACGGCGGTACCCGCACTGCCTCCATCACCGGCGCCATGGTGGCGCTGATTGATGCGCTGAAAGTGCTGAAGAAGCGCGGTTCGCTCAAGGGCGAGCCGCTCAAGCAGATGATCGCTGCCGTATCGGTCGGCATCTATCAGGGCGAGCCGGTGCTGGATCTGGACTACTTGGAAGATTCCGCCGCCGAGACCGATCTCAACGTCGTGATGACCAACGCCGGTGGCTTCATCGAAGTGCAGGGCACGGCCGAGGGCGCACCGTTCCAGCCTGACGAATTCAACGCCATGCTGGCGCTGGCGCAGAAGGGCATGAACGAGATCTTTGAACTGCAGAAGGCCGCACTGGTCGACTGAAACCCTTACCGAGCAAGGAGCATCAGGATGAACGACGATATGCAAAGCCCGCTTCCGACGCCCAGTCAGGAAGCGCGTCAGTGGGCCATGTTCTGCCACTTCGCCGCGTTTCTCGGCCTGGTGTTCCCCTTCGGTAATCTGCTCGGCCCGCTGATCATCTGGCAGATCAAGAAGGATCTCGATCCCTTCGTCGACGCCCAGGGCAAGGAAGCGTTGAACTTCCAGATCAGCGTGGCGCTGGCAGCGATCGTCTGCTTCATCCTCATGGTGGTGGTGATCGGCTTCCCGCTGCTCATGCTGCTGGGTCTGGCAGCGCTGGTGCTGACCATCATCGCCGGGATCAAGGCCAACGAGGGCCAGGCTTATCGCTACCCGTTCAGCTGGCGGCTGATCAAGTAATTCAATGGAGTTGGACGGCGGGGGTGACCTCCTCCGCCATGCCAGGGAAGGACAGTTTGATGAAAGTGCGAATGTTGATGCTGGCTCTGTTTCTGACAGCGCTAGTCGGCTGCGGTGATGCTGCTAGGACGCTAGCCGAGCAGGCGAAACTGCAGGCCTTGAGGGTCGAGGCTGCGCAATTGCACGACGCGGGGCAGTCGCGGCAGGCGATTGCCAAGTTCGAAAAGGTAGTCGACAGCCCGGTCGCAACGGATGCGGAGAAGGCTCATGCGCTGCGCTTCATCTCGCTGGGCTATTACGAGCTGAATGACTTTCCGCGCTCGGGCGAGTACGCGGCCAAGGCTGCAGCCTACTATCCGCAGGGTTCCTACGATTACCTGGTGAATATGGCTGACGCCGATCTCATGCAGGGCAAGGTGCCGGAAGCCGCCACCAAACTCGAGCAGGCACATGCGCTGGAGCCCCGCGGTCTGGCAGCCAATAACGTGCTGGGCCTGCTCTATCTGGGCGATAACGGCGAGCAGTACTCCGATCATCGCAAGGCGCTTGCCTATAACCGGGCTGCTTTCGAGATCGAGCCGGGGCGTATTACCGGGATCGCCCTGGCGCGCAACTATGTAGCGTTGCATGAGTACGAGCAGGCTCGTGCCCATCTGCTCGATCTGAGCCAGCGCTATGCCGATGATGCGTACATACGCAACTTGCTGGTGCAGACCGAGAACGGTTTGACGCCGGATCGCGGGCAATGAAACCCCACGACAAGCCTAATGTCAGCCAGATAAGAAAAACACCAGTGATGCTGTGCAGAATCGCAGCATTTTCACTTGACTAGGCCGCGGCGGATGCCTTGCGTGAATCAAAGCGTTATCGCGGACAAGTCCGCTCCCACGGTCAGCGTTTGCAGCGCTGGTAAGGTTGGTGGGAGCGGACTTGTCCGCGAAGCCTTGTGTCCTGGATGACGACAGGCATCATACGCTTTCGTGCCTGTCGATCAGACGCTGAGAATCCAGTCGTAATCGACGATCAGCGGCGCATGCTGGGAGAAGCGCGGCTGGCGAGGCAGACGTGCGCTGCGCACGCTGCGGCGCATACCGGGCGTCAGTATCTGGTAGTCGAAGCGATACCCCAGATTGAGCATTTCCGCCTGCTCGCTATCCGGCCACCAGCTGAACTGGTCACCTTCGCGGCTGACTTCACGCAGGGCGTCAACATAGCCCATGTTGCCAACCACCTCGTCCATCCAGGCGCGCTCGGGCGCCAGGAAGCCCGGTGATTGCTGGCAGTCACGCCAGTTCTTCACGTCCATCTTCTGGTGCGCCACATGTAGCGAGCCACAATAGATGTACTCGCGACGCTTGCGGCGTTGCTTGTCCAGATAATGGGTGAAGTCGTCCATGAACTTGAATTTCTGATTCAAGCTCTCGTCACCGTCACGCCCGCTGGGTAGCAGCAGGGTGGCGATACTTACCTTGTCGAAATCGGCCTGCAGGTAGCGCCCGTAGCGATCGGCCATCTCGAAGCCGAGGCCGCTGATCACCGCCTTGGGTTGCAATCGCGAGTAGAGTGCCACGCCACCTTGGCTGGGCACTTCACCGTCGCATGCATAGAGGAAATAACCATCCAGCTGGAAGGCTTGGTCGTCCATTTCAAAGGCAGAGGCACGGGTGTCTTGCAGGCAGATCACGTCGGCATTCTGGGCTTGCAGCCAGCTGAGCAGACCTCGCTCGGCCGCAGCCTGAATACCATTCACGTTCACACTGATGATCCGCATAAATGGCCCCCAAAAACACGTGCGTGTATGATACCCGAGCTCACCTCAATTAGCTAAATCCGTGCCGTCCGGGACTTTTTCATGCAAGCGTACCAGCGCGATTTCATTCGCTTTGCCATCGAACGCGGGGTTCTGCGTTTCGGTCAGTTCACCCTCAAGTCCGGGCGTACCAGCCCCTATTTCTTCAACGCCGGCCTGTTCGACAGCGGCCTGGCGCTGGCCCAGCTGGGGCGCTTCTATGCCGCGGCCATCGTCGACAGCGGTATCGATTTCGATGTGCTGTTCGGCCCGGCCTACAAGGGCATCCCGCTGGCTGCGACCACTGCCGTGGCGTTGGCCGAGCATCATCAGCGTGATCTGCCCTGGTGCTTCAACCGCAAGGAAGCCAAGGATCATGGCGAAGGCGGCACCCTGGTCGGCGCACCGCTCAAGGGTCGCGTGCTGATCGTCGATGACGTGATCACCGCCGGCACCGCCATTCGCGAAGTGATGCAGATCATCCAGGGTCAGGGCGCTCAGGCCGCCGGCACCCTCATCGCGTTGAACCGTCAGGAGCGTGGCCAGGGCGAGCTTTCCGCGATTCAGGAAGTCGAGCGCGACTTCGGCATGCCGGTAGTGAGCATCGTGTCACTGGAACAGGTACTGGAATATCTGGCAGGGGATGCTGAACTGAAGCAATATCTGCCGGCTGTCGAAGCCTATCGCGCCGAGTACGGAATCTAGCCCTAGCACAAGGTAGTCCTATGCCTGCACCGCTCCTGACCCGCTGTACGCTGCTCTGTAGCTTGCTGCTGCCGTTGTCCGGAATGGCTGCCGAGCTGTATCGCTACGTCGACGACAAGGGCGTGACGGTGCTCAGCCGTCAGGGCGTACCGCCGGAGTTCATCGGCAAGGGTTATGAAGTGCTCAATGACCAGGGGCGTGTCGTGCGGGTGATTCCGCCGGCACCGACGCCTGAAGAATTTGCCCGCATGCAGGCGGACAAGGCGCGCGCCAGCAGCGATGCGCAGCTGTTGCGCCTGTACACCAATCTTGATGACGTCGACCGCGCCCGCGAACGCAAGCTGGCCGAGCTCGACAGTGTCACCAGCGTGGCTCGCGGCAATCTGCAGTCGGTGCGCACTCAGCAGGCCAACCTGCAGAGCCAGGCCGCCGATCACGAACGTGCCGGGCGCCCGGTGCCGGAGCATTTGCTGGTACAAATCAACAACCTCAAGGAAGAACAGCAGCGTCTGCAGCGCGACATCGCCCGCTACAAGGAGACGCGTACCCAGGCCGAAGCGGGTTTCGCCGCTGATCGCGCACGTCTGACCGAGCTGTTTGGCGAGCCGCAGAAAAAGCCTTAAGGCTCGGTCATTCAGCCCTGCGGCTGAGTCTTCTCGAAACTTTCGATCTTTTCCCTGAGCCACTGCGGCAGCGGCGCACTGCTGCGTGTCGCGCCGTCGGCATGCACGTAGACGATTTCGCCGCTGGTCAGCAGTTCATCGTCACGCCAGATGCCGAGGGCAAAAGTCAGGCTGGAGCGGCCCAGGCGAGCGCTGCGGATACCGATCTGCAACTGGTCGTCGAAGCGCGCCGGTGCGCGGTATTCGAGCAGCGTGCGGATGGCGAAGAAGTCGCCGCCATCCTGTGCCAGATCAGCTGGGTAGGCGACGCCCAGGGCGCGGAAGTATTCGGTAATGGCGACGTCGGCGTAGGTCAGGTAGTGGCCGTTGAAGACGATGCTCTGCGGATCGACCTCGGCCCAGCGCACGCGCAAGGTGTGAAAGAAGGTGAACTGGCTGGCTTCGGGCAGGCTGCTCATGGGCGGTCCTTTATCGGGGTTGCCTGGTGAGCGTGCTGGTTGGGCGGGATTGCGGCAAGTTCGAGTCGCCACATGGATGTGGGGAGATAAGCGGGTTCGATGGCTGGTGGCGCTGGCCGACTCTCACCCTAGTCGTGTGGCGGTCGCAAAGCCCTCTCCCGCCCTGCGGGCACCCTCTCCCAGGGGGAGTGGGGCATCAGAAGGCCGCGTGGCGGCCGCTGTTCAGGGGCGCTTGCGGTTGCTGATCATGGTGCCGTTGCCGACATCGGTGAAGATTTCCAGCAGCACGGCGTTAGGTACACGACCATCGATGATATGCGAGCTGGTCACGCCACCCTGCACCGCTTCCAGTGCGCATTTGATCTTCGGCAGCATGCCGCCGTAGATGGTGCCGTCGGCGATCAGCTCGTTTACCTGCTCGGTGTTCAGACCGGTCAGCACGTCACCCTGCTTGTTCATCAGACCGGCGATGTTGGTCAGCAGCATCAGCTTCTCGGCTTTCAGCGCTTCGGCCACCTTGCCGGCGACCAGGTCGGCGTTGATGTTGTAGGACTCGCCATCCGGGCCGACGCCGATGGGCGCGATGACCGGGATGAAGTCGCCCTTGACCAGCATGTTCAGCAGATCGGTGTTGACCCCGGTGACCTCGCCGACATGGCCGATGTCGATAATCTCGGGCTGGGTCATCTCCGGCGTCTGGCGGCTGACCTTGAGCTTGCGCGCGCGGATCAGGCCGGCGTCCTTGCCGGTCAGGCCGATGGCGCTGCCGCCGTGCTGGTTGATCAGGTTGACGATGCTCTTGTTGACCTGGCCGCCGAGCACCATTTCCACCACGTCCATGGTGGCGGTGTCGGTGACGCGCATGCCATCGATGAAGTGGCTTTCGATGGACAGCCGCTTGAGCAGATCACCGATCTGCGGGCCGCCGCCATGTACCACCACCGGGTTGATGCCGACCGCCTTCATCAGCACGATGTCGCGGGCGAAGCCCTGTTTGAGCTCCTCGCTCTCCATGGCGTTGCCGCCGTACTTGATCACCAGGGTCTTGCCGACGAAGCGGCGGATATAGGGCAGGGCTTCGGACAGTACCTTGGCAACCTGGGCGGCAGCGTCACGCTCGAGGGTCATGCAGGGGGCTCCTGGAACAATCGATCAAAAGGGCAGTTGCAGGTCGGGGGCGACCTTGAGCAGTTGGGCGCGGAAGACATCCTGGATGCGCTCCAGCTCTTCCTGAGAGTCGGCCTCGAAGCGCAGTACCAGCACCGGCGTGGTGTTGGAGGCGCGGATCAGGCCCCAGCCCTTGGGATAGTCGACACGTACACCGTCGATGCTGGTGATGTTGGCTTCGCCCCATTGGCCTTCACGTTGCAGGCGTTCGATCATGCCGAACTTGGTCTGCTCGGTGACCTTGATGTTGATTTCCGGCGTGGAAATGTCGCTGGGGAAGGCGCTGAACACCTGCTCGGCGTTGCGTTTCTCTAGGCTGAGGATTTCCAGCAGGCGCGCGGCGCTGTAGATGCCGTCGTCGAAACCGTACCAGCGCTCCTTGAAGAAGATGTGGCCGCTCATTTCGCCAGCCAGCAGGGCGCCGGTTTCCTTCATTTTCTTCTTGATCAGCGAGTGGCCGGTTTTCCACATCACCGGGCGGCCGCCGTAGCCGCTGATCAGCGGGGTCAGGCGGCGGGTGCATTTGACGTCGAAGATGATGTCGGCGCCCGGGTTGCGCGAGACCACGTCCTTGGCGAACAGCATCAGCAGGCGGTCCGGGTAGACAATGTTGCCGGTGTTGGTCACCACGCCGACGCGGTCGCCGTCGCCGTCGAAGGCCAGGCCCAGGTCGGCATTCTCGGATTTGACGCGGGCGATCAGGTCGACCAGGTTCTCCGGCTTGCCCGGGTCCGGGTGGTGGTTGGGGAAGGTGCCGTCCACTTCGCAGAACAGCGGAATCACGCTGCAGCCCAGCGCCTCGATCAGTTGCGGGGCGATCACGCCGGCGGCGCCGTTGCCGCAGTCGACTACCACCCTGAGCGGTTTGGCCAGGGCGATATCGTCGCGGATGGTCTTGAAGTAGCGCGGCAGCACGTCGACCTGCTGCACGCTGCCGACGCCGCTGGCCAGGTCGTTGTCGTCCAGGCGGGTTTTCAGCGCCTGGATCTGCTCGTTGGCCAGGGTGTCGCCGGCGATGATGATCTTGAAGCCGTTGTAGTCCGGCGGGTTGTGGCTGCCGGTGAGCATCACGGCCGAACGGCCCTCAAGCACGTTGGCGGCGAAGTACACCACCGGGGTCGGCACCATGCCGATATCGGTGACTTCGCAGCCGCAGTCGAGCAGGCCCTGTACCAGTTGCTGCAGCAGCTCGGGGCCGGACAGGCGGCCGTCACGGCCGACGATGACCTTGGATTCGCCCTGGGCGAGGCTCTGCGAGCCGATGGCGCGGCCGATCCAGTAGGCGTATTCGGCGGTCAGGGTGTCACCCACCACGCCACGGATGTCGTAGGCGCGGAAAATGTCGGCGGGAAGTTTCGGGGCGCTTTGGCTAGTGGTCATTGCGGGGCTCTGCTCCAGTCCCAGGAGATCCTGGTCTTCATCGAGAATGTCGATATCGAGGATATCGGTGTCCTGAAACAGCGGGTCGACCAGCTCGGCGGGCTTCGTGACCGGCTGAGCGGCTGGGGCCGCGGCTGTTCCTTTAACGGGGGTACTGCTGCCTTCAGGGCTACTGCGGCGCGGCAGGCGCGCCAGACTCTGGGCCAGCGTATCGAGTGCCGGTACGCTGAGGCTGAAGGCTTTGACGTTCTTGCCGGCAGAGAGTTCTTTCAGCATTTGTCCGAGCTGCTGGGCATCGAGGTTGACGCGCCGCTGCAAAGCACCCTGCACCAGGATCAGGCCGATCAGGGCACCACCCAGGGCCAGCAGGAGCGCCAGGCCGAGCATGGTCACTGGAACGCTACCCTGAACCAGGGCCGGACCGGGAGTGAAGCTGATCTTCCAGTGTGGATTGCCGGTGGCGAAGGTCTGCGCGCTGCCTTCGCCGGGCTGGCCGCGTTGCAGCAGTACCTGTGCCGGAGTATTGGCGAACTGCTGGATCAACTGTACCTGGCCGTATTCGGCAGGCAGGGCCGGCAGAGCCGCGAGCAGGCGTTGCAGGTCGAAGGCCAGCAGCAGCGTGCCCTGTGCCGGCTGGCTGTCTCCGATGCGCAGGGCCACGGCGCTATAGGCCAGCCAGCGCTCTCCTACCCGGTAGGCTTCGACGGCGGGCTGCTGGCCGCTTTCGGCGCGGCGCAACATGTCCAGCCCGGCGAAATTCATCGGTGCGGTGCGGCTGGTGTCCTGTACGGCTTCGCCACGACGGTTGAGATGGGCATCGATTACGCCGTCCCGATAACCCAGGCTGCGTTCGGCCTCGCTGATCTGAAGACTGTCGCCGCTTTGCAGCGCCTGCAGCAGCTGCGGGTTACGTGCTGCGGCCAGGCTGTCGGCTTGCAGTTGCTTGAGCGCCTGCTGCACGGCGGTAGCCTGATTGCTGCCTAGGGCCTGGGTCAGCTCGGTCTGGCGAGCCTGGCTGCTGGTGCTANNCGGCGAACCACAGCAACGCGCCGCCGGCACCGACGCCGATCAGCGCAGCCAGCAGGCCTGGCAGCAGTGCCCCCGGCGAGAGGCTGGTCGCCTTGCGCTTGGGCGGGTTCGCTACCAGGCTGGCGGCGCTATCGACTTCCTTGGCAGTACGCTTGAAGAGTTTCACGTAGGCGCTCCTCGGCGGGTCGTCCTGTGGGGTTGGGTCAGTGGCTACCGGAATGGCCGAAGCCGCCAGCGCCCCGTTGGGTCTCGTCGAACTGTTCGACCAGTTCGAAATGCGCCTGCACCACCGGCACCAGCACCAACTGCGCGATGCGCTCGCCGATGGCGATGGTGAAAGGCGCCTGGCCGCGGTTCCAGCACGACACCATCAGCTCGCCCTGGTAGTCGGAGTCGATCAGGCCGACCAGGTTGCCAAGCACGATGCCATGTTTGTGGCCAAGGCCCGAGCGCGGCAGGATCATCGCCGCCAGGCCGGGGTCGCCGATGTAGATCGACAGGCCGGTGGGAATCAGCACGGTCTGGCCCGGCTCGAGGACGATGTCTTCCTTGAGCATGGCGCGCAGGTCGAGGCCGGCCGAACCGGGCGTGGCGTATTGCGGCAGCGGGAATTCCTGGCCGAGGCGAGGATCGAGGATCTTGGCTTGCAGAGCGTGCATGGTCAGTTCTTGTTCAGTCGTTCGGCGATAAGGGTGATCAACTGGCGGGCGATCTTGCCCTTGCTGGTCTGGGCGAAGCTGAATTGCTGCAGCCCGCGGTCGATCACGGTGATGGCGTTCTCTTCACTATTGAAGCCGATGCTGGGGTTGGCCACATCATTGGCGACGATCAGGTCGAGATTTTTGTCGCGCAGCTTGCGCGAGGCGTATTCGAGCAGGTTCTCGGTCTCGGCAGCAAAGCCCACGCTGAAGGGGCGATCCTCACGGCCGGCGATGGTGGCGAGGATATCCGGGTTACGCACCATTTGCAGGAGCATCCCTTCGCCGCTGGTGGGGTCTTTCTTCAATTTGTGCTGCGCGACCACTTCCGGGCGGTAGTCGGCCACGGCGGCAGCGGCGATCAGCACGTCGCAGGGCATCGCCGCTTCGCAGGCGGCGAGCATGTCGCGGGCGCTGACCACGTCGATGCGACTGACCCGATCCGGCGTCGGCAGGTGCACCGGGCCACTGACCAGGGTGACCTTGGCGCCGGCCTCGGCAGCGGCTTCGGCCAGGGCAAAACCCATCTTCCCGGAGCTGTGATTGGTGATGTAGCGCACCGGGTCGATGTTTTCCTGGGTCGGGCCGGCGGTGATGAGAACGTGCAGGCCTTCGAGCGCCTGACGCTGGAAGCAGTCGGCGGCCAGGTTGGCCAGGTC
>NZ_DJSX01000036.1:12870-13211 GCF_002439135.1 Pseudomonas sp. UBA6323
CGCCGCTTCGGCGGCCGGATCGAGCAGGTCGAGATGAACGGGGTGGCCGGACAGCGCCTGCAGGGTCAGCGGGGTGATGAATTCTCGTCCGCCCTGGGTCATCACCACGCGGACTTCGGCGCCCTGATCCTTCAGCCGGCGAACCAGCTCGGCGCTCTTGTAGGCAGCAATACCGCCCCCCACGCCGACGATGATGCGTTTGCGATACAGCCGCTGCATAGGCTTGCCTTTTATATACCGGTGGATGTGCGCCACGTGGCCAACGCCTCCCCAGGCCGGCCCCGTGTAAAGTCGGGTAGGGATAGGCCATTGCTGGCCCATCCCCCCCTAAGAACCGTACG